>NZ_CP187533.1:0-9582 GCF_049852125.1 Ihubacter sp. rT4E-8
GTCTACTTGAGTATACCAACGATTTGAAACAACTTATGGAACAAAATAATCTTTCAACCATTTCAGATAATCGATGTTCGTATACTCGACAAGAAATAGATGCATTGGAAAAAAAGTAAAAAAAATCAACGATTAACTACTTGACTTTGTTATCACAGTGATATAAAATAGATACCACTTAGAAGGATGGTATTTTATATGGCAGTAAGTAGTGATAAAATAAGAATTTTGGTAACGGTTCCTCGTACGACCAAAGAGCAGTTGGAAGCCGTCGCAAAACAAGAAAACCGTTCCGTAAGCAATTATATTTTTACTTTAATCCAAAAAGATCTTAATGAAAAATTGAATAAATAAAAAAGATGCAAAAATGCCTACGTTCTATCTTTGGGAACAAACCACCTACTCTAAAAGGAATAGTCTAAAATATTTACAATCTTTTTTAATCTTGTTCGGTAAAACTATTTCTTGCAAATTTCATTAAAAACATAAAATCACGGGAGCAGTAATCTGCTCCCGTGATTTTACCTCTCTAAGCCCTTAAACCCCTTTATCCCGTGTTTTAGTAGCATAATGCAGAAAACTATCATATATTAACAAAATGAGCTCTATCATCATTTTTATGCCTTGTAATACGGATTTACAAAATGTAGAAATTTATTACTTTTATGAAAATATCTTGTACGCACAGAATGTGTATAATTGTAAAAAACGCAAGCGCAGAAAACCGCTGGCAGTACCAGAGCTGTACAAAAAGTGCAAACGGTTTCCCCTTATGCTCTTTTCCTTAATTTTTATGTGCCATTTATTCGTTTTTTTTAGATTTTCATCAATACCTAAAGAATCCTCACATCGGCAAAATATGGTTCTGTTAAAACATATTGTTGAGCCATTACCCAATCCGGCATTTGCAACTCATATTCTTTTACAATAAATAATTAATTGTAATTATTTATATTATGGTAATTTTTATTATATATAACTAACTCTCGCAAGCATAGAAAAGCAGACCTGTTTTTCTGCTCGTTAGGGAATTTCCTTAACACCATTTTTCCATTACAAGGAGTAAAAATGGTCTGCTTGCTTATGTTCAACACTTATACCTTGCAAGCTATCTAACTTATCACTTTACTTTTCGATAAAGCCCAAATATTTCTTTTCACCTACATTGTAACTATATTCTTCAACTCTTCATTTTGTTTCTCCAAATTTTCTTTTTCTTCCGTCATATTTCATATTATCAATATTAATGTTTTGTTACTGCCTTATGTGATCGCAGGCGCAAGCCTCGACTAATTGTACTTTGTAATATTTATGATCGGTTGCTTTGCAGAATTCAAAAATTGTTTATCGCCTCACTATCCTCAATTACCTGCAGGTAATGGATTGGGTATTTTGTTCTAACCTTTAAACTCCTTTTCATGACTTTTAGCAAGTGCTAAAATACACCAATATCTATGCCCTTGCTCAGCTCCGCTATATATTTTTTTGATCCACCAATCATACAAGGCCCGATTACAAATCCAGCTACCTTTCGGCTGTTTTCTTACAATCCGCTTCTCATACCAATCAGGATACTTGTTTTTCGCTTCTGCAAGAGTTAAATCACTCTGATATACAATACGTTTCACTCGATATTCTTCTGGTACACAGCGATTCAATTCCTCTATCGTATACTTTTTCGCATCCTCATACCTAAACGCTTTAGTAATATTACCTGCTTTTGTTACAGTCCCAACCATACGAAATCCTTGAAACAAACTCTCATATTGAACATTATCATGTAATTCAGAAGCTCCTTGAGTCCATGCTTGCCACGTTAATCTCCTTTTTAAAATCTCCAGCTGCTCCACAACATTCCTAAAAAGCGGAATAGGTTTCTCAAGCACATAATACAAATGTATCCCTGTCCCACTTGAAACAAAATATGAAGGCGCCGGAAGCCCCCAATAAACGCTATTCTCTAACAAAAAAGAATTACTCTCTATTTGCTTAAAAAGCACTGCTAAATTATCTTCACTAACTATTCCGTCAAGGTCGATTGCTATTGCATACAAAAATCTAGCATACGTACTCTTACGGCTCTTACCTGCATAACTGATTGGCGACATTAAACAAAAATTATCTCGACCTACAACTTCATCAAGTTTATCAAAATCATCAGTCAACGTATGTCTAAGTACTTTCAATTTACCATCAGCTTTTTTATCATTCGTAAGCTCAATAATAATACCATTATACTTTCCTCTCTCATAAACTCCCCTTTCCTCAAATGAACCTACAGGAAATATATTACGATAAAACTCTTTATACGAAACCTCAACTAATCCCCGGTTTAATAAAGACATATTTATATTCACGATACTCCTCCTTATGGGCGTTATATTATCAATACATTTATTGTACATTTTTAATTAAATTATAAAACAACATAAATCGGTTGTCAAATTTTGCAGAATATCAAAAATGTGATATAATATAATTGTTGCCACTCCTATACAGGCATGGAAAGGAGGGTTGACTTACGGAAGAATTACTCATAACTTTTACTGTCTCTATTGCGGCAGGTATAGTTTGCCACTATATCTGCAAATGGTTGGATCGAGACGAAAATGGCAATCAACCTAAGGATTAAACCACCTTGCAAAAACGGAATAGAAAAACCTCAACAGTTGCCGCTGTTGAGGTTTTTTGATTGACCTTACGGTCTACTCATAACTTTTTGCCTACTGGCATTATACATCATGGACAGATTTCATGTCAACTATTCTTTATTCGGCGAAATAAAGTAAGGCTTTCATTCGTTTTAAATATATGCTAAAATTACTGTATTGATTTTTTCCCAGCACAAAATCTATAATGAAAAAGGAGATTTATTACATTTGAAAAAAATTCTTTGGATACTTTATTCTACAAGTGTTACTATTATTATTTCAATTATATATAAAATTTATAATCAATTATTCTTATCAATTTTACTGTTTATCTGCGCAATCATTTTAGCTTATTTGATAGAAAAAAATTCAAAAAAATAAAGTAATTAACAAAAAGGATGGTGTTATACCATCCTTTTTGTTAATTACTTTATTTTAATATCTTTCAGCCAGTAAAAGCCATCATTAGAACCTACTCTCTTATACTGATAAACCATCGTACACTTTGTAGGATTATCATTTGTAATCATATCGAATTTGCTCGCTAACTGGGAAGAATATGACTTAAATACTGCTGAGGTGAACGCTCCAGTTGCAGCACTCAGTGTTACCTCAAGTGCTTTTTTGATATTCTTTACGCCAAAACCAGTTGCCCCAGTTATAATCGTTACAACAGCGCCAAATGCAATTTCTTCTTTCTTTCCCTCTGCTGCATAATAATCTCTTAGCTTTCGTGCTTCTGTCTCTGTAAGAGTTACGCTTTCTGTAATTGTACGTCCTAATTTTTCTGCCTGTTTCGGTGTTTTCGCAATTCCAATTTTTACTTCTGCCATTTATTCTATTCTCCTTTCAAATTTTTGTATTATATTTGCTCATCGATGATGAATAAATATTATCATAGTGATATCACTTTGTCAATACTTATTCATCACTTTTTTCTTGAAAATTTTTCAGTGTTGAAACTAGCGCATATGGGATTGGAACATTTAGTCTGTTTAAGTTCTCCAAGATACTGAAAACTTCGTTCAAAATAAAAAATAAAGCTACAATTGGAAGCATTGGGGCAAATCCCACAATCTGAAGTGTATCAATCAATTTGCAAATGACAACACAAATCATGACGCCAACCTTGTTAAAAATCCCCCTTCTCCCAATTGTTGAGTTCAGCTTCTTTTCTGAAATAGCTACAAGCACTCCGGTAAAATAATCAAGAAATATAAAAATTAACAAAACTCTTACTTCTAATAAATTCATTGCTCTTTCCTCCTCTCTTTAGTGATATCACTATATTATCACTATCAAGTCACTTTTGCAATATTTTTTTATTGACATTCGAACATATGTTCTATATAATAAATAATACAAATTATGTCTCACACATACAGAGAGGGGTGGATATCTGATGGATAAGTTAACAGAAAAAGAAAAAGCCTGTCTACTTGAGTATACCAACGATTTGAAACAACTTATGGAACAAAATAATCTTTCAACCATTTCAGATAATCGATGTTCGTATACTCGACAAGAAATAGATGCATTGGAAAAAAAGTAAAAAAAATCAACGATTAACTACTTGACTTTGTTATCACAGTGATATAAAATAGATACCACTTAGAAGGATGGTATTTTATATGGCAGTAAGTAGTGATAAAATAAGAATTTTGGTAACGGTTCCTCGTACGACCAAAGAGCAGTTGGAAGCCGTCGCAAAACAAGAAAACCGTTCCGTAAGCAATTATATTTTTACTTTAATCCAAAAAGATCTTAATGAAAAATTGAATAAATAAAAAAGATGCAAAAATGCCTACGTTCTATCTTTGGGAACAAACCACCTACTCTAAAAGGAATAGTCTAAAATATTTACAATCTTTTTTAATCTTGTTCGGTAAAACTATTTCTTGCAAATTTCATTAAAAACATAAAATCACGGGAGCAGTAATCTGCTCCCGTGATTTTACCTCTCTAAGCCCTTAAACCCCTTTATCCCGTGTTTTAGTAGCATAATGCAGAAAACTATCATATATTAACAAAATGAGCTCTATCATCATTTTTATGCCTTGTAATACGGATTTACAAAATGTAGAAATTTATTACTTTTATGAAAATATCTTGTACGCACAGAATGTGTATAATTGTAAAAAACGCAAGCGCAGAAAACCGCTGGCAGTACCAGAGCTGTACAAAAAGTGCAAACGGTTTCCCCTTATGCTCTTTTCCTTAATTTTTATGTGCCATTTATTCGTTTTTTTTAGATTTTCATCAATACCTAAAGAATCCACTACCGCCCTCCGCTATCGCTTCGGTTGGTTTGATAATATTTTACTATCTTCGGACTTTAAATTATGCTCTGCTCATACAATTATCGCCTAGGTACAGATTTCTTTTTGCAAACTCTGGAAGCGATGTTTCTTTCAAAAATCCCGATATTCTGGAATCCTCACATCGGCAAAATATGGTTCTGTTAAAACATATTGTTGAGCCATTACCCAATCCGGCATTTGCAACTCATATTCTTTTACAAGGACCTCTATGGTCGCAACCAATATAGCTACATCGATGGGATAGCGTTCTGCATCGATCGGCGGCTCCGCAATTAAATATTGTCGAGTTTCATTATTTCTTGCAAAGCGAAATCTATCTAAAAAATTCCCATAATCATTATACCTTCCAGCTTCTTCGATGTCCTATATATGTCTTTGTTAAATACATCCCTGGTGTTAAGTGTATCATACCTTTACTAATTTTATCCTCCTAAAATCAAACTCCGTTACCTGTAAAACTGTTTATTTTTCTCTTTAATACTATTACTGGTAATGAACTATGTTTTTTTAATTTATCCTACTTCTCTATAATCACAAAAAATCTGCCGGTAACCTAAAATCCATCATGCAAAAATCACGTTACCTGTAAAAATAATAAAAATTACCATAATATAAATAATTAATTGTAATTATTTATATTATGGTAATTTTTATTATATATAACTAACTCTCGCAAGCATAGAAAAGCAGACCTGTTTTTCTGCTCGTTAGGGAATTTCCTTAACACCATTTTTCCATTACAAGGAGTAAAAATGGTCTGCTTGCTTATGTTCAACACTTATACCTTGCAAGCTATCTAACTTATCACTTTACTTTTCGATAAAGCCCAAATATTGTCTTTTCAAAACATTGTAACTCATTCTTCAACTCTTCATTTTGTTTCTCCAAATTTTCTTTTTCTTCCGTCATAGTTTCTATCAATTTAATGTTTTGTTCTGCCAATGTGATCGCAGGCGCAGCCTCGACTAATTGCTGTTGTAATTTTATGATTAACTGCTGTGCTTCAATAAGTTGTTTCCTCGCCTCACTATCCTCAATTACCTGCACAGGTAATGGCATTGGGTATTTCTGTTCTAAAAGTCTTATTGCATCTTCATCAAGCCATTTCCGTCCATTCTTCAACCAAGTATGACCTTTAAACTCCTTTTCATGACTTTTCATATACACTGCAACAGTATTCGGTTTGACATTTCTTTGTTCTGCAAATTCCTTTAGATACATGGAAATAGCTCCTTTAAAAGCACATTATGAGTTTCTCAATGATTTCTCATTGAGTTCTCATAATTGTACCATATTGTACTGAAAAATCAACAAATATATCTTATAAATACAAAATTCTATATCCTTAATTTTACTGCAACTATACCTCAATAACTTTTTACTAAAAGCAAATTCCCTCCTCGATAAACATAAAAAAGATTTACAGAACCAGCCCAATATCTCTCTTGATGTAATTGGGCTAGGTGACACCTTTTCGCAAAAATCTTAAACAAATATAATTTATTATCACACTTAATTTCTAAAATCAAATTATTACTTATCCCACCATTTATCAATGGTTACTCTAGATAATCCGGTTTCCCTATGACAATCGATCTTTCTACCTCCTGGATGAAGATGCCTCCAATCTTTTACTTTTTGTTCAGCCGTTCCACTCCCGATCGGTCTACCTGCCCACTCATGATTTGGATAATCAATATTCTGAACTGCCCTAGCTCTAGCTAAATGAACAGCCTGCTTCCGTCCATTTCGTTTATTCTTTTTAATAGGTATATCTGTTCTAGCTACAATAGTATCAATCGGGTAAGTTATATAACTGTCATTATAGGCCTCCAAAGCTTTCATAACATCATCAACAGTAAACTCATCGCCTTTACTATTTAAAAAATCAATTAAACCTACACTATCCAAAACCAGTTCTTCATAGTTAATTCCACACTTTTTTGCATAAGCAGCAAGTGCTAAAATACACCAATATCTATGCCCTTGCTCAGCTCCGCTATATATTTTTTTGATCCACCAATCATACAAGGCCCGATTACAAATCCAGCTACCTTTCGGCTGTTTTCTTACAATCCGCTTCTCATACCAATCAGGATACTTGTTTTTCGCTTCTGCAAGAGTTAAATCACTCTGATATACAATACGTTTCACTCGATATTCTTCTGGTACACAGCGATTCAATTCCTCTATCGTATACTTTTTCGCATCCTCATACCTAAACGCTTTAGTAATATTACCTGCTTTTGTTACAGTCCCAACCATACGAAATCCTTGAAACAAACTCTCATATTGAACATTATCATGTAATTCAGAAGCTCCTTGAGTCCATGCTTGCCACGTTAATCTCCTTTTTAAAATCTCCAGCTGCTCCACAACATTCCTAAAAAGCGGAATAGGTTTCTCAAGCACATAATACAAATGTATCCCTGTCCCACTTGAAACAAAATATGAAGGCGCCGGAAGCCCCCAATAAACGCTATTCTCTAACAAAAAAGAATTACTCTCTATTTGCTTAAAAAGCACTGCTAAATTATCTTCACTAACTATTCCGTCAAGGTCGATTGCTATTGCATACAAAAATCTAGCATACGTACTCTTACGGCTCTTACCTGCATAACTGATTGGCGACATTAAACAAAAATTATCTCGACCTACAACTTCATCAAGTTTATCAAAATCATCAGTCAACGTATGTCTAAGTACTTTCAATTTACCATCAGCTTTTTTATCATTCGTAAGCTCAATAATAATACCATTATACTTTCCTCTCTCATAAACTCCCCTTTCCTCAAATGAACCTACAGGAAATATATTACGATAAAACTCTTTATACGAAACCTCAACTAATCCCCGGTTTAATAAAGACATATTTATATTCACGATACTCCTCCTTATGGGCGTTATATTATCAATACATTTATTGTACATTTTTAATTAAATTATAAAACAACATAAATCGGTTGTCAAATTTTGCAGAATATCAAAAATGTGATATAATATAATTGTTGCCACTCCTATACAGGCATGGAAAGGAGGGTTGACTTACGGAAGAATTACTCATAACTTTTACTGTCTCTATTGCGGCAGGTATAGTTTGCCACTATATCTGCAAATGGTTGGATCGAGACGAAAATGGCAATCAACCTAAGGATTAAACCACCTTGCAAAAACGGAATAGAAAAACCTCAACAGTTGCCGCTGTTGAGGTTTTTTGATTGACCTTACGGTCTACTCATAACTTTTTGCCTACTGGCATTATACATCATGGACAGATTTCATGTCAACTATTCTTTATTCGGCGAAATAAAGTAAGGCTTTCATTCGTTTTAAATATATGCTAAAATTACTGTATTGATTTTTTCCCAGCACAAAATCTATAATGAAAAAGGAGATTTATTACATTTGAAAAAAATTCTTTGGATACTTTATTCTACAAGTGTTACTATTATTATTTCAATTATATATAAAATTTATAATCAATTATTCTTATCAATTTTACTGTTTATCTGCGCAATCATTTTAGCTTATTTGATAGAAAAAAATTCAAAAAAATAAAGTAATTAACAAAAAGGATGGTGTTATACCATCCTTTTTGTTAATTACTTTATTTTAATATCTTTCAGCCAGTAAAAGCCATCATTAGAACCTACTCTCTTATACTGATAAACCATCGTACACTTTGTAGGATTATCATTTGTAATCATATCGAATTTGCTCGCTAACTGGGAAGAATATGACTTAAATACTGCTGAGGTGAACGCTCCAGTTGCAGCACTCAGTGTTACCTCAAGTGCTTTTTTGATATTCTTTACGCCAAAACCAGTTGCCCCAGTTATAATCGTTACAACAGCGCCAAATGCAATTTCTTCTTTCTTTCCCTCTGCTGCATAATAATCTCTTAGCTTTCGTGCTTCTGTCTCTGTAAGAGTTACGCTTTCTGTAATTGTACGTCCTAATTTTTCTGCCTGTTTCGGTGTTTTCGCAATTCCAATTTTTACTTCTGCCATTTATTCTATTCTCCTTTCAAATTTTTGTATTATATTTGCTCATCGATGATGAATAAATATTATCATAGTGATATCACTTTGTCAATACTTATTCATCACTTTTTTCTTGAAAATTTTTCAGTGTTGAAACTAGCGCATATGGGATTGGAACATTTAGTCTGTTTAAGTTCTCCAAGATACTGAAAACTTCGTTCAAAATAAAAAATAAAGCTACAATTGGAAGCATTGGGGCAAATCCCACAATCTGAAGTGTATCAATCAATTTGCAAATGACAACACAAATCATGACGCCAACCTTGTTAAAAATCCCCCTTCTCCCAATTGTTGAGTTCAGCTTCTTTTCTGAAATAGCTACAAGCACTCCGGTAAAATAATCAAGAAATATAAAAATTAACAAAACTCTTACTTCTAATAAATTCATTGCTCTTTCCTCCTCTCTTTAGTGATATCACTATATTATCACTATCAAGTCACTTTTGCAATATTTTTTTATTGACATTCGAACATATGTTCTATATAATAAATAATACAAATTATGTCTCACACATACAGAGAGGGGTGGATATCTGATGGATAAGTTAACAGAAAAAGAAAAAGCCT
>NZ_CP187534.1:0-6760 GCF_049852125.1 Ihubacter sp. rT4E-8
TGACTAAATATCAACGTTCTGGTAAGATAAAACCACAAAATCGCCGATAAATCGCCGATTTATAGTTTTTGAAGATGGAGTCATTGAAAATGCTTATATCTATAACTGATTTTGCGAGTAACAGAGGGCATGATAGAGATACTGTCAACGCATATATTCGAAATCACCCTGAAATTCAAAAAGAAACCGTAAAAAAAGGTAAGAGCAGATATATTGATACGGAAACGAAAGCGTATCAGTTATTGGATAAGAAATACCCGCTGCCGAAGCCTGTGGAAGTTATCGAAGATACTGAAGCTAGGCGTCAGCTAGTTGAAGCGCAGCAGCTTATTATACGTCTGCAACAGCAGCTTGTCGAAGCTGCGCCTAAGATAGCCTGGGCGGAACAGAATCAGCAGATGATAGATCATATAACTTCTGAAAATGAGAGCCTTAAAGTTGAAAATTCCAAGCTTAGAGAGATTAACGAAGATACAATTGAAACTTTAAAGATTCTTTATCGTGAGAAATCTCAGTTTGATCAAAAAGAAAAAATGTGGCTTGAAGTAAAGGCGCAGTACAACAAAGATTTGGATATAGCAGAGAAAGGTCTCGTAGAACGTAGAGAGAAGATCGAAAGCCTGCAGCAGCAGCTTGCTGCAGAACAATCTAAATCATGGTGGGACAGGTTGTTGGGAAGATGATTATACTTTTAATGTTGACAATTGTATGATAGAATAGATAAGAATGTAATTTGGAGTGTAGAAATAATGAAAATAAAAGAAATTTCAAAATATATAATAAAAGTACTACTAATGATGATTATCATCCTAATTATAATAATTATTTGCCGATGTCAAAATGATACAAAATTTAATAAAATTATACAAATTAATTTAAATCAAATATATCAATCAATTAATATTGCTGATAAAAATATTAAACAGGAGGTATTACCACAAGAAGAAATAGTAAACACTCTTATTAATGATTGTTATACCGCAACTAAAACAATTTGTGAAATTAAAAACTCAGATTATAATTTGGATGATTTTTATTTTTTTCTATTATACTTAAGGGAGTTCGGAGGTTACAAGCTTGAAGAGAAAGAAAAAGTTATTCATGCAATAAATTTAATTAATGAAGAATTTTATAGAGTAGGATGGAACTCAACCAAAGGGCTGGGAATTAGGGGATATTATGATTTTCTTGCAAATGATATAAAAGATATTCGTGCATTAGTTGAAACCCTAAATAATGTTTCTAAATCAGTGATTTAATATTATTGCAAGAGAATTATATTTTAATTGAGAGAGGCTATTTGTTAGCCCCTCTCCCATGTCACTGTGGGTGCTGCTCGATATACAGCAGTTCAATTTAAATAGTAATCCAACAAACAAAGAAAATAAATATTAGCCATGAATAATAGGATTACCGTATTTGTAAGTAGGTTTTTGAGCCTTCCAAACAATGCCGCGTTCGCCACCTGAATCAGTTCCTTCAAATTTCTGAGTGATTACAACATTAGAAATAATTTTAGAAGAACCAGGTCTAGTAAAGTCTTCGTAAATGGTTGTATACATATCTTCTAAATATTCCAGATGTGCTGCATTTCCTGCAGTTGCTCCACCAAATACCAGTGCAGAAAATCCAAGTGCCACATTAAAAAGGCCTGCAATATTAAGAATTATATTAAACAAACTCTCTTTTGAATTATTCTGTCTGCTATTAATTTCTCTCCTGATGTCTACTAGTTTTTGTCTTCCTGCATCAGTATTAAGAATTTTGTAGGTATGGGTTTTATACTGAGTTGCCATAATATTTTCTCCTTTCTTTTGTAGTGATGTTGTGGTCAATTTGACCAGAACATCTTGTGATGAGTGATAACTAAAGTGCATCGATGACACCTATACCTTACCATGGTGATATCACTTTGTCAATACTAAAACATCACTTTTTTTTAAAATTCTTTAGTGTCGATGTCAAGCTTTCTGGTATCGGTACATTCAAGAGGCTAAGATTTTCTAAAATGCTAAAGCTTTCATTCAAAATAAAGAATAAAGACACCAAAGGCAATAATGGCGTGAATCCTTCTATTTGGAGTATGTCAATTAGCTTACAAAGTACAACACAAAGAATAATTCCTACCTTTGTGAAAATACCTTTTCGACCTACTGTAGAATTCAGTTTTTTTTCATAAATTGCGACAAGTACTCCAGTTAGATAATCCAATAGGATAAACGCCAGAAGAACAGCTTCTTCTGATAATAACATAAGCGCACCCCCTTTCTTTTAAGTGATATCACTATGATAACACTTAATTTACGCTCCTGCAATAGTTTTTATTGACAAAAGAACATTTGTTCTATATAATAACAGGTACAACTCAAGACTGGTAGATCAGAGAGAGGTGAATACCTGATGGAAAAATTAACAGAAAAAGAAAAAGTTTGTCTTTTGGAGTATACCAAAGATTTGAAGCAGATTATGGAGCAGGATCATTTAGCAATAGTTTCAGACAATCGGTATTCCTATACCCAAAAAGAAATTGAAAATTTGTTACAAAAGATAGAGAAAATCAATGATTGATATCTTGACTTTTTGTATCACCTTGATGTAAAATAGATATCACCTAGAAGGGTGGTAGTTTATATGGCGGTAAGTAATGACAAAATTAGAATTTTAGTAACAGTTCCCAGAGCTATGAAAGTGAAGTTAGAAGATGCTGCAAGAAACGAAAATCGTTCAGTAAGTAATTACGTGTATACTCTGATTCAAAGGGAACTAGATAAAAAACAGGAATAGAAAAGTAGTTTATAGAGTATCTGAGGGCAGGTACTTAGTATACTTAAAGACAAGGCAGAGAGGTTTACTCCGCATATTGGAGTAAACCTAAATAATTATAAAAAAGGTAAAAAAAAGTCTATTGATAATATAAGCCCCCTAATAGGAATGGGGCAAGGGAGTCTGATTTATGAACGAGAAATATAAGGCGGTATTTGACTTTTTTACAAAAGAACAGGGTTATGAAGAAGTGGGTGGAGTAGCTTTTTATCGTGAGATTTTTCCACATAACGAAAACCGTGGTGAGTTGCATGAAGATTTCTCTCATCCGAATGCAATTTATCTATACCATGACGCCGATTGGTGCCGGCTTCGGCGGCGGATTATGCTGAATGATGAATGGGAAGCTGATTACAATTCTTTTGTGAAGGATAGTGAACTGGCACTTTGTTCAGGCCTTGTTTATCGAAAGCGGGCGAATAAGCTGCAGAATGCGCAGCAAATGAATGCTTTGATCTTTGATCTGGATGAAGTGGGTGATGATGAGATCCGCACGATTGAATTGCGGTGGAACGTGGAGCCGGAACATTTTCGGTCGATTCCGCGGCCAACTTTTACGGTGCTGAGCGGTACGGGGCTGCATTTATATTATGTTTTCGATAAACCGATTGATCTTTATCCGAATATTAAGTTGCAGCTGAAGCAGCTGAAATATGATTTGACCTTTAGGATATGGGAGTATAAGTCCACGTCACAAGAAAAGAATATCCAATACCAGTCAATCAATCAGTCTTTTCGTATGGTGGGAAGTAAGAATAGCAAGGGTGATGGTGAGATTGTAAGGGCTTTTCGTACAGGTGGCAAGGTGTCTTTGGATTGGTTGAACCGATATACAGAGCCACAGAATCGTGTAGATCTGAATAGGCCTTTTAAACCCACTCAGGTTGCTCTGCATGAAGCGAAAGAAAGGTATCCAGAGTGGTATCGGCGGGTGATTGTCGAGGGGCAGAAAAAGCCAAAGAAGTGGGCTATTAACGAGAAGGTTCACGGGTCAGATCCTTGGGCATTGTATCATTGGTGGATGAAACAAGTTCCGCAGGTTTTGGGTGGTCATCGGTATTACTACCTGATGTGTATGGCGATTTACGCCTGTAAGTGTGATGTCCCGAAAAAACAGCTGATTCGTGATATGAACGAGATCTTTGATAAGGTTGCTGCTGTGCAGCATAAGAATCCGTTGACACGGGCGGATATGAAATCTGCGCTTGAAGCCTATGATAAAGAGTATTATGATACGTCGATTAGAGAGATTGAGTATTGGGCTGGCTTTCAGATTGAGAAGAACAAGCGAAATGGGAGAAGACAGAATGAACATCTGCGAGCAGATTATTGGGTTAACGAGAAAGGTCGTCCGTCAGCAAATGTGTGTCGTCAAAATAGAGAAATAGCATTGAAATATATGCGAGAGCAGGGTGAAATTAAAGGTAGACCAAAAGGCAGTGGTACTGCTGCTTATTTTGTTGCAGAGTGGCGGAGCCAGCATCCGGAAGGACGAAAGGCAGATTGTATTAGAGAAACGGGGCTTAGCAAGCCGACGGTTTACAAATGGTGGGAGGTTAAGGAAATGTATTATTCAAAGTATGTGTTAAAAAAAGACATGATGCAGCTATCATGGGAAGAGATGCAAGCAGAGTAACGCAGAATCATGACTGCAGTTTGCCAGCTGGCGGTAAAAAAACGGATACCAGAAGAACAGGCATATTACGAGTACATTGACCTTTGTAAGAGGTATCATCAGCTGCAGACACAGTTGCAGTCTTTGAGTTATATGTTTTAGCTGGAGGTACTGGAACTAAGATGAGTGATAAAATGTCCATGGAGCAGAACATCTTTTATGTGAAGCGCAATATGATTGACCTCGTTTGGAAAGAATCGATGCTGGAAGGAATAAACGTTATGTATCCGGACACGCAAGCAATCTGCGAAGGAATCAATGTACCAACAGTGTCGGTGAGAGACATTGTTGTGATCAACAATTTAAAGTATTGCTGGCAGTTTACCCTCGATATCATAAAGGATTATCCCGTGTCACTGATATATATTAACCAGATCAATCGCGCAGTTGGCGGTTCCGGCGAAGTTTGGAACGCTGGCGTATTGAGGATAAGTCCAGTCAATATTGGTGGCACGACATGGATACCGGAGATACCTGCCCCTGAAACTGTAGTTGCTGATATTGATGAAATCATGCAGATAGCATCAGCCACGCATAGAGCAATGACCATGATGCTGTATCTGATGCGATCCCAGCTATACAACGATAGTAATAAGCGAACTGCGCAGCTTGTTGCCAATAAGATCATGATTGAAAATGGATGCGGGATTATCAGTATTCCGAAAGACTGCATCCGTGAGTTTAACGGCCTTTTAATCGCCTTTTACGAGACAAATGATTCACAGGACATTATGGACTATGTGTATAATCACTGCATCAGCGGCATGACCCAGTAGAAGAGGTCTCTTTGTAGAATAAGTAGAATGCAAAAAAGTTTTATTTTTTTTAAAAAATTTTGTAACGAATTGTTTCATCGTTTTAATATATAGAGGCAGGAATATTTGACAAAGAGGTTGTCAATGCTGTATAATGTCAATAGGCAAAATGACAGAAATGCTCATGGAGCAAAGCGAAAACCCCAGTAGCGGCAACTACTGGGGTTTTCTATGCTGTCTTGGGAGGGTGGCTTAGTCCCTAGGCTGACTACCAGCTACTCATCTCCGTCCAGCCATTTGCAGACGTAGTAGGCGACTACGCTTGCCAAAACAGAGAGGATAAATGACAGAAATTCACTCATGAAGCACACCCCCTTTCTCTACCTGTCTAGGGGTGGTAGCATGATGATTATACCATACGCAGCTTATCGCTGCAATTGCTCTCGCCCTGCGGTTGGGGCTACCGCCCGCCGCTTCGCTCTGGTTGGTTTTAATATAAGCGAACTTTAAGAAATTTGCCGAAATTTTTCAAGTGTGCTTTAGGTCATTTTTTTCAAAAAAGCGTTTCTCACGAATTGGAATTTCCACATTTTTTATCAGGCCGTGCCCTTTTCACTATTCAACAATTTTGAAAAATACACTTCCCATGTTCTATCATTTTTCTCATGAAAACGATAATCCTGATAACGGCAAGCATAGAAAAACAGGTCTGTTTTTCATGCTTGTTAAGGGCTCCGCCCCTAACACCCTTCGTGACTTTGGCGTGGCTTTCTTCGTTTTTTGCATTTCGCAAAGAACGAAAAAAACCGGTAACGAGATTTTTCGATGAACGAAATCAGATTACCGGTTGGTGAAATTTCGCAAGCCCTTGTTATCACGAAAAAAAGAAAGTGAAGGATCTGGAGCCGTTACCAGTAACAGTCTCTAAGAAAAAATATAAACGATTTACTGGTAACGTTAGGTGCGTTTTTATATGTGATATTAATTAATTATTGTCACTACCTTCATATGCCGCCTTGTAGCGGTAGTATGTCCTCCGCCCGATCTGCATATCTGCCATGATCTGCTCCATGCTGGCTCCGGCTGCATAGAGCTGGGCAAAGGTCCAGGGGGGCAATAAAAGCGTCTCTGAGATAAAAAAAGGCGTCTAAACGGGGGTATTTATTAAAATCCGTTAAAAATCGCTTAGAGGCGAAAATAGAGTCTATTAGAGGGCAATTAACGGATGGGGTTGACCAAGATGCTGTAATGGCGCTTTTCAAAGCACTCCCTGCAGATAAGCAGTTTCAGGCTATGATTGAGACTGAATTGCCAGAAACGCAGCTGCAGCCTGAGCTGATGCAAGAGCTTCGGAGCGTGATGGAGAATGACCTGCAGCAAACCGAAAGAGACTGGGGCGAAGAATTCTATTGATGGTGTGTTGATATTTAATTTATGTCACGTCTCTGAAGAACCAACCAGAGCGAAGCGACGGACTGTAGCTTCCAACTGCAGAGAAAAGCGGTTA